>NZ_OZ060373.1 GCF_964058935.1 Buchnera aphidicola (Pemphigus populi)
ATATATTCTTTATTATTAAATAGAAAATGAATATTTAATATATTATACAAAAAAAAATCAACTAAAAATTAATTAATTAATTATATTAAATATTTTTGATTGTATTCTTAATATAAGAATATTAAATTTACTATATTGTTAAATATAGAATATAATATCAATTATATTGATAAACATTCTTTAATAATAAAATAGGATGTAAGAAAAATGGAAAGAATCATTGAAAAAACTATATATGCCTCTCGTTGGTTAATGTTTCCAGTTTATGTGGGTTTATCTTTTGGATTTATATTATTAACGGTTAAATTCTTTCAGCAAATTATATATGTTATTCCTGATATACTAATTATGTCTGAATCAGGATTAGTTTTAATTGTTTTATCTTTAATTGATATAGCTTTAGTTGGTGGTTTATTAGTTATGGTAATGTTTTCTGGATACGAGAATTTTATAGCTAAAATGCAAACTAATCATAGAATTGAAAGATTAGGTTGGATGGGTACTATGGATGTAAATTCTATTAAAAATAAAGTTGCATCATCTATAGTTGCAATTTCTTCTGTACATCTTTTACGCCTTTTCATGGAGGCTGAAAAAATATCTAATGATAAGATTATGTGGTGTGTAGTGATACATTTAACTTTTGTTTTTTCTGCTTTCGGGATGGCTTATATTGATAAGATGAGTAAAAAAAAATAATTATTAATGATAATAAAAATTGCTATTCTGCTTTTCTCTTTATTTAATATTCAATTATTTTATTTTTTAAAAATATTAGATATAAATTTATTTAACTATGTAGTTGAATAGTTATTTTTTTTAAAATAATAGTTTATTAATAAATGAAGTTTTTTTGTTTGTTTTTTTTTTATTATATAAGATTTTAAAGAATTAATATTAATTTTGCATCTATTTCATTTTAAAAAGCATCTAAATATTACTGTCAGAATAATTTTCTTTCGCTATTTTTTTCAAATAATAGTATTGTATGTTAACTTTTTTCCTAAGACCATCTAATCCCATTTCAGACAATTCATTCAGTGAATATTTTTCAACAATTAATTTCAATATTTTTTGTCTAGCGGTTTTTTCATCTAGTGAAAAAATATTTTGAGCTTTCTTTTTTCTAATATGAAAAAAATGTTGAGATTTTCTATAATTTAAAATAGATTGTAATCTTACTTCTTGACTTTTAAATTTTGCTTCAATTAAACTAATCGGTTTAATTCCTTTTTTAATTAAATTTCTATTAATCCAAGCAAGTTGTTGCTTTTTAGCACTATTTATTTTTTCTTCAGAAACATCAAATAATTTAAAAAACAATGGAGTTAAACTGATCATTTTAGGCATATAGTTTCCTATAATTTTATCCCATTTTTTTTCAGATACTACAAATCCCATTGGTTCCATAAATTCCGTTATTAATCGTGAAGCACGAGATATTGATTTATTACCCGATGAAGAAATAGTAGATAAACCACACTCATCTGATAATTGTTCTACTGATGCCTGTACTATTTGAGAAACAATATTAAAGTGATAAAGCATAGCAGGTACCATGGCTCTCATAGCACCGGCTCTATGTTCATTGAGACGCCTCATTCTAATAATAGGTTTTCCCGTTTTAATATTTTTTGGTTGAGTCACATAGTTCAATTCACTTCTAGCTACATCTACTTCATATGATTTTTTCATTGCGTAAAGAATAAAAGCAGGTCTTTGCTTATTATTTTTAGGTATTTCAAATTTTGGTTTTTTATTGTAAATATAGTTTACTCTTTTTGCCATATGATTAACTTTATATAAAAATATTTA
>NZ_OZ060374.1 GCF_964058935.1 Buchnera aphidicola (Pemphigus populi)
ATAAGTGCAACTTGATTTGACTCATGGATGCAACATATGTATAATCTGCAAGATAACTAGTCTTAAAAGATTTTTACTAATAAATAATAAATTACTTCGAAAAATATTGTGGATAACTTTTAAAAAAGGTTATTTTTTAAACAGATTTAAAAATATTGAAAAATCGATTATAATATGTACAATTATTGTAATTTAAATTGTAATAAATTGATATTTTTTTTAAGATAAAATATTGGTATTAAAAAAATATTTATATGTATTTTATTTCCTAATATTTTTAATAATTTAAATATTTTTTAAGGAAGTTAAAATAATATTTATAATTTTTTATTTAAAGAATTTTAGATGAGATAAAAAAATTATTTTTTATTAAAAAATAATGATGAAATTTTAGATAAATATTTTTTAAAAGTTTTTACATTAATTAATAATAAATATTTTATAAAAAAATAAATTTGATAAATGTGTTTTTTTTAAAACATAAAAAATAAAATATTTTAAGTTTAGGAATAATCTTGAAAAGTTTTTAAAAGTTATCATATAGATAAATGACAGAAATAGTATCTAAATATTAATATAATTAGTAATTTTAATTAATTTCGTTTCAATTAAGGAGAATTCTCATGTCTTATCATTCTTTTTCTTTAATACCTGCTGCATATGACGAGATATTTTCAGATAGATTTAAACAAATAGATAATATGTTCAGTAGATTAACTGGTGAAAAGCCAATATCAGATGTTCCTGATTATGATTTAATTCAAAAAAATGAAACAAATTATCAATTAAAAATTAATACTGCTGGTTATGAAGAAAAAAATTTAGACATTCTAGTTCATAATAACAAGCTTACGATTACTGGTAAGTATCAAAAGAGCATTGATGATAAAGAAATAAGTTATAAATGGTTACATAAAGGAATTAAAAAAAATAATTTTTCTTTAAGTTTTAATTTGGATAACAGAGTTAGGGTGAAGAAAGCAGAAATTGTATTAGGTTTATTAACATTGGATTTTGAATATGAAATCCCCGAACAAGAAAAACCTAAAAAAATAAATATTATTAATGAAAAAAAATAAAATAAAAAAGATATTCTCTAGTATAAAAAAATAATTCAAGCATTATTGTACTTAACTATTTTACTGGTTAAGTACACAATTTCTATTTATGGAGTCAGAAAAATGAGTATTACTAATACAATAGCAAGTAATAGAACTAAGAATTCATGCCCAGAATTTATAATTCCAGCTCATCACAAGCATAAAATTCCTTTTGTGCTTTCCGATGCTATAAAAAGAAATCATGATAGAGATTTAACAGCAGAAGTACATTTTTATCTTAGCTTACCTCCTGAACGATGCCGACGCATATACAAATCTCGTAGGAGGGCGCTTAACGCGATGTTAAGAGCAATCTTATACCACGTTAACGTTGTGTCTAAACAAGTGCCTATTAGCGCTAGTATGCTGTCTGAGTACTGTGGGCTGACTACAATATCGAAAGCAGGAAATAAGTCTGTAACTCGAGGTACTAGGGCCTTAACTATGCTTCGTGATTTAGGTTTTATTACCTATCGTCAATGTTGGGATAGGGTTTCTAGGCGTTATTTCCCTTCAGCGATTACTATTACTGAACGTTTAATAGATTTGGCAGGAATTTGTCCTGAAAAGTGGAAAACAGAGTTAAATAATAAATTATCTAACTATAATCATAGATTTTTCAAAAAGGAAGGAAGATTATTAAATGAATATGACTATGCGAGACGTCTTAGAGAAGAACAATTAACCAGATGTTACATATATCGTTGTAATAGGAAAGATATAAAAAATAAAAAAAAGAGAGCCTTACGTTTAGAAAAGCTAGCAGTTATTAAGGGAGAAAATGAATTAAGACATCTTATTTCCCGTCAGGTTAGTGAAGAATTTTTAAAAGGTTTTATCCCTAGAGCAGAATTAAAAGACTTAAAAAGAATAGTTGATAAAAGAATAGACACCCTAAAAAAAATAGCTAAATCCATCCATTAAATTTCAAAAAAAACGTATCTGATTTAGTTCAGAGGACGCTTCTTTTTTTATTCAAAAAATTGATCAAAATTAATACAAAATTTACATTTTTAAAAACTTCATTTAAAGTCCATTTTTTTTTTATCCACAGTTTACCCCT
>NZ_OZ060375.1 GCF_964058935.1 Buchnera aphidicola (Pemphigus populi)
TATGTGGGAATGCTGCACAGTTCGTTAAGAAAAAATTATTTAAAATCAATTAGTTAACATCTATTTATGGCTGCTTATCCTTTAAAAGAATTAAATATATACGTATATTTATATTTCAGTTATTATTATATATATATATATATATATTTAACATCTTATATAAGGATCGAACGTCAGTAAAATCTGCGCAAAAAATATACAATTTTTATTGACTTTTTGTTGATTAATTAGTCGATTATTTTTAATTTTATAAAAATAAATTTAAAAATTTTATGTTCTAATTTTTTATATAAAAGATTTTTAAAATAATTGATCTTATGGAAGAATAAATAATGAAAAGTAGTCAGTATGAAGTTGAAATATTACAAATAGAAGGAGTTTATCAATCAGATCCAACTACTATTTTTAATCACCTTTGCAAGAAAAAAGAATTTACTTTATTATTAGAATCAGCAGAGATAGATAAAAAACATGATCTAGAAAGTATGATGATCATAGATACTGCTTTAAGAATAACTGCATTAGATAATATTGTAACTGTAGAGGCATTTACAGAAAATGGTAAATCATTGTTGTCTAAATTAGATTTACTATTACCAAATTCTATTAAAAACAATTTTTTTAAAAATAGCCGGGAATTAATATTCCCATTAATGAATCATGAACTTGATGAAGATAAAAAATTAAGATATTTATCTATATTTGATACTTTTAGATTATTAATGAAAAACATGAAAATTCCAAAAAATTTAAAAAGATCAATGTTTTTTGGAGGTCTCTTTTCATATGATTTAGTTAATAATTTTGAAAAATTACCCTTATTAAAAAGAAATCAAAAATGTCCGGATTTGTGTTTTTATTTAGCTGAAACTTTATTAGTTTTAGATCACCAAAAGAAAAATTGTATTATCCAAAGTAGTTTATTTAGCAAAAATTGTTCAGAAAAAAATAGACTAAAAAATAATTTACAAAAAATAAAATTTCAATTAGATCAAAATTTAACAAAAATAGAGCATAGAAAAATTGATGAAATGTCTGTCAAGTGTAATTTAACAGATAAAAAATATATTAAAATTATAAAAGAAATGAAAAAATCAATTCAGAATGGAGATATATTTCAAGTTGTTCCTTCCAGAAAGTTTTATCTTCCCTGCCCTGATTCATTATCAGCCTACCAGAGACTTAAAAAGAGTAATCCGAGTCCATATATGTTTTTTATGCAAGATTCAAATTTTACGTTGTTTGGGGCCTCTCCTGAGAGTTCATTAAAATACAATGCTAAAAATAGAGAAATTGAAATTTATCCTATTGCAGGTACAAGGTCTCGAGGTAAAAAAGAAAATGGATTTATAGATTTAGATTTAGATTCCAGAATAGAATTAGAAATGAGAATGAATGAAAAAGAATTATCAGAACATTTAATGCTCGTAGATTTAGGTCGTAATGATTTAGCACGTATATGCGAACCTGGTAGTCGTTATGTATCTAATTTGACTAAAGTTGATCGTTACTCTTGTGTCATGCATTTAGTTTCTAAAATAGTTGGAAATTTAAAATCTGATTTAGATATTTTCCATGCCTATAGTGCTTGTATGAATATGGGAACCTTAACTGGAGCACCAAAAATTAAAGCTATGGAGTTAATCTCAAAGTATGAAAATGAAAGAAGAGGAAGTTATGGAGGAGCTATTGGATATTTTACAGAATCTCAAGATTTAGATACTTGTATTATTATACGATCAGCTTATGTGGAAAATGGTACAGCTACAATACAAGCAGGAGCAGGCATAGTATTAGACTCTATACCGCAAGAAGAGGCCGATGAGAGCCGAAATAAAGCTCAGGCAGTACTACAAGCAATAATTTATGCTCACAGCTCCAGAGAGGTCTTTTAATGGCTAATGTGCTCCTTTTAGATAATATCGATTCTTTTACTTACAATTTAGTTGATCAATTGCGTATAAGTGGACATAAAGTTTTAATTTATCGTAATTATGTATCTATTAAAATTATCATGTTGGCTCTTTCAAAAATAAATAATCCTGTGCTTATTTTATCTCCTGGACCAGGAAAACCAGAAGATGCGGGATGCATGTTAGAATTATTAAATATTCTTAAAGGTAAAATTCCTATAATCGGGATATGTTTAGGACATCAGGCAATTGTTCAAGCCTATGGTGGAGAAATAGAGTATGCAGAAAAAATATTGCATGGTAAAATTTCTATGATCCATCACGATAATAAAAAAATGTTTTTAAATATGCAAAATCCATTTCCTGTAGCAAGATATCATTCTTTAATTTGTAAAAAAGTTCCAAATGGATTTATTATAAATGCAATATTTAATAAAATAATTATGGGTATAAGAAATGATTTAGAACGTATTTGCGGCTTTCAATTCCATCCCGAATCAATTTTAACCCCCCAGGGTACAAAATTGCTAAATCAGACTTTAAATTGGTTAATAACATGAAAAAAACTATCATTTAATAAATATTTGAAATTAATAAAAAATAATCTCATGATAATAATATGTTTTTATTTAAAATAATTAAATCTAAAATTAAAGAAGATGAGTACTCGAATACTATAGAACTTTATGATGCAATACCAAAATATGTTTGGAATCAAAAAAAAGAAAACATAGATTTATCAAATGCTATTATAATAAG
The DNA here is from genome assembly GCF_964058935.1 of Buchnera aphidicola (Pemphigus populi). Taxonomy (NCBI): domain Bacteria; kingdom Pseudomonadati; phylum Pseudomonadota; class Gammaproteobacteria; order Enterobacterales; family Erwiniaceae; genus Buchnera; species Buchnera aphidicola. Next base: position 2,673 of record NZ_OZ060375.1, read on the forward strand.
ATATTGTAATTTGAGAGGGAAACGATTTTTAATTAAAATAAAACCTGCAATTATTGAAAAAAAAAATTTTAATACTGTTTTAATTTATCCAGGACAGAGAGAGGAAATTTTAGAAGATGTTTTAAGGAAGTTAGCGGTTGAAGGAAAAGGTAAAATAATTGATGGAAAGGCGGGAGTAATTTTTACTTTATATGAGTTACAGAAAGAACTAATGAAAATTGGTCATGGTTATAATTTGAATGAAATTAAAGAGGCTTTGCGAGTTTGTCAAGGAGCAAATCTTGAATGTATTAGTAAAGATAGAAAAATATTTATTAGTAGTAGTTTTTTTCCTGTCATTAGTTTAACAACTAAAAATTTTTTAAAAGAGAATAAAAATAAAGGTATTTGTTATGTTCAGTTTAATCCTCTTGTAAATAGTGCTATAAAAAGTTTGTCTTTTCGACAATATAATTATACGACAGGGATGCAAATTCGTTCTCCCTTAGCTAGATATATGTATAAGAGAATGAGTCATTATTGGGTACAGGCGCATAATTTGTATCCATATACTCCTTCTCTTATTAGTTTTTTAAATTGCAGCCCTAGAGAATTAAGTTTACGAATTTCAGAAAATATTAGAGCGATGAAAAATGCTCTTGATGTACTTATCCAAAAGAAAATAATTAGTTCATATAAATTGATTAAAAAAAAATATGGACGTAAAATTGTCGATGTAAAGTATATAATCCTACCGCATAGAAACTTTGTTGAACAAATAATGAGGTCTAATAAAAAAAGAAAAAAAATCATAAAAGCAGCGTTAAAAATAAATCTAACATAATTTTTTCATAAAAAAAGTTATAAAAAATATAAAAATAAATTTTTTATAAAACGCATGTTCATTAAATGGGTAAAAATAATTGAAAAATAATTTTTACCCATTTAATGAACATGCGTTTTTTTAGTTAAAAAAGATAAATAAAATTTTTTTATGAAATAGATTTCACATAAATTTAAAAAAAAAATTTTTTTATTCCAAAAAATGCACTTTTTAAAAAAATTTATAAAAATTATGCATACCCA